>NZ_JAQOMS010000003.1:0-2113 GCF_028401425.1 Psychrosphaera algicola | reverse complement strand
CAAACCAGCTCAAACCAGCCATAAATGCTGTTTCTTCATTAACACTCATATCTGGGCGTTCAATGCTCATTGTCGTGGTGACAACACAGCCTTTTTCAGTGTCTTCCACCACATCACTGTGCATCATCGTATCCGATAACTCGTCGTATTGACCCATGTACATCCGGAACATCGGTGCCATTTCGCTCTGATCCAGTGTCGTCCGTTCCGTCTTCGGCAGTATTCTCACTCATGCCGTCGTCTGTGCCCTCGGCATTGTTAGGTTCCATGTCGTCCTTCATTTCGTACCACATGTAGCTGCCATCCTCGGCCAGTACGCCGTACGCAATCATATGGCTGCCCATGTTTCCTTCTATGCCTTCCATGCCGTACATGTCATCGTCACGATCATCATTTACATTCGCATCGAAAACGAAGAACTGATTGCCTTCCATTTCAATTTTGCCTAAGCCGCCCATAGGATAAATCATGCCGCTCATGTCGCACGTCATGTCAGAGCTGATATCGCTAAAAGATTCTTGTCCTTTACCATGCCACAGGCCACTGATGTCACTCACCGCAATATCACACGCATCGCCTAAGCCGTTATCGTCCGCGTCTTCCTGTCCGTCGTTCATCACGGCAATACAGTTATCGTCGTAGTCCATCACGCCGTCACCGTCTAAGTCGGTGAACTGCCTTCTGTCCCACACCATATCGTCGTAATCATCAGCGTCGTCTTCGTTTAATACGCCGTCATTATCGATGTCATCATCCATATAATCTGGAATGCCGTCTTCATCAAAATCTGGCTCATCAACCATTTTGCCTATCCATGGATTATAAATATCCATGTCTTCGTCGTTCATCACGCCGTCGCCATCGATGTCACTGTCCATATAGTCTTCAATACCGTCACCGTCTGTATCTGCTTCGCCGTTGATTTCACATGCATCGCCAACGCCATTTTCGTCCACATCCAGTTGGTCTTCGTTCTTCACGACTGGGCAATTATCTTCACCGTCTAACCAACCATCTTGGTCATAGTCTTTATTTTGATAATTGAAGTCACACAAATCGCCAATACCATTACCATCTTGGTCATGTTGTTGCGGATTATAATGCTCTGGACAGTTGTCCATATCATCATCCCAGCCATCATAGTCTTTATCACTCACTGGCTTCATTGGTGCAAAGTGCATCAGCACATCGTCTTTCGCCACATCGTTAAACAACATGACTTGCTCAACACCCATACCGTCAACCACATAACCCATACGTAAGTAGGTATTTGTCATGTCATCCGTGCTTTCCAATGTGGACTCTTCAAATAGGAACATCATTTGTTCTGGCATATCAATGCCGTCTGGTAATACAAATGTATACACCGCAACATCGCCCATCATGGTCAATTCCAGTCCATTACTTACCGCTACAGGGCCCGCTTCTGCGTTCATTCCTGAATGGTATTTCACTTCGAGGTTACCACCGGCAAACGTTCCGTCGTCTGACCAAACTTCCACAAATTGATTATCGCCAAGCCACACCTGAACCGGCATATCTGTCGTTTCATTGGCATTGTTTATCACATCATCAATGCTCATCGCTGCGACTGGAAGTTGAGCACCGTTGCTACTTTCTGCGTCCAATACCCAGTCCACGATAATCACATTTTCACAGTTCAACTCTGGGAACCAGTCGGATAAACCACCGCCTGAATCACACCAGAAACGGTATTGTGCGTCGCCACTTTGATTTATCTCCGCGATAAAGCTCATGGCCCCATCACTGAACATCGGCATGCCATCACCTAGATGCCATTCGTAACTCCCTGGCGACATAATCTTCAATGCGTTGGCCCGCGATATCCAGACCTATTAAGTCTACCGTAAACGTATCTAACCCATTGCTTAAGGTTGCGGTGTCGCCATTATCGCCATAACCCACCACCATTAAGGTATTAGTATTTTCTGTAATGCCTAAGTCCGTAATGACAAACTCAACTTCAGGGTCCATTTCTTCAACCCAATCCGCTGTTTCAAAATCATAAACATAGGAGATTTCATCCACTGTGTCACTCGCATCCATTATTCGGCCATAGTCAAACCACATATGGTCGCCGTAATCTTCGCCT